>NZ_CP010428.1 GCF_000815225.1 Allofrancisella guangzhouensis
ATGCCTGAAAGCATTGAAAATATACGAAATTGCTTTGAACGCAGTTTAATGCATATTGAGCCTAAAGTCACCTTTGCAATTTGAAAAATTATGCAGTGGGGAAGAGTACCCTTAAATAAGCCTAAGTAATATAAGTAAAATAATAATTATGGTTAATTTAATATAAAAGAATAAATATCAATCATTTGATAAAAGCTTGTCTGTTAATTTTAATATTTCTTTATCTAGCTCTCTAATACTTTTAACTATCTCTCCTCCATTTTTGGGCGATAATTCTAGAACTAACCTTAACACATTCATCCAATTAACATTATTTTTTGCTCTTGCTTCTTCTATTAAATCTAAAGGTTTTTTTTCTTCAATATTATGCTTGTAAAAAAACTCTATAGAAAAATTATTAAATAATCTTGAATACCTTTTAAATAATTTATCTTTTTTTTGTAGCCAATCTTCTTTTTTAAGTCCAAATAATATTATATCTATTCTTTTATTATCTCTTAATATATTTGATTCTTTACAACCTTCCTCTTTAAAATAAAATTTATTATGCAATTTACAAACAGAGGAATTTTCAGATATTACTTCACAGTTTAATTTTTCTAATTTTAATTCATCGAAAATAAAATTTATTAAATTATATTCTATAAAAGACCCTAAACCATTTCTTGAATTTTCTGACAAATAATAAGCCCAATCAGCTTTTTTATTTTTAAGATCTATGTTGTTAATGCTCACTACACCAACAGGTAAGTTATTTTCAATGATCGCAAAAACTATATGATTATTACTTTTTTTTAGATTGCTAATCCAATTTAGATGTTCATTAACGGTTATTTCATGATTTGTGTACATCCATTTTCTAACACTCGGCTCATTTCTAATATTTTTAATTAATAGTTGATTATCAAGACTTATATCAACTATGTTTTTTAAGTATATTTCTCTCATTTTTAGATTAAATTAGTGATTTAATATTAAAAATTATATTCAATAATAAAAACAATAATAGTTTTATTTTTGCAGGTGTTAAAATCTAGCGATTAGCGATTTTAACTAACTGTGAAAACAAATCATATTTCCTTTGAACTTGTTCAATGGATAATGAGCCTTTAACCTTTAGCTACAAGTTATAATTCATAAAAATTAGCAATGGGGAAGCGTGCCATTAGACAACCCTAATGGGTGTTTTTTGAAAATCCTGTAAAGACTCATTACGCATTGGATAAAATCCAAAGCTAATTCGTGAGAAAGAGACACGTCACAAACTGAAAATTTGAGTTTGTATAAGCGTGCCCTTTTAGATCGATGCAAAATCGATTTAAGGGCTTCTAAGGCTCGTTTTTAAATTTTGCTTGAAACTGTATATCGAAGCTTAAAATCGCTTAAAATCGCTTTCCATGTTTCCAGAATGAGACAATTTGAAGTGGCTAGCCGTCTGCAAGACTATTAGCCTTGATGATTTAAGAAATGTCAAAAAGTGATAATGCAGTCAAAACAGATTACCGAAGAGAACAAAAACAACCTGCCCTTTATTAAGCTATGAAGATTTGAAAATTTTGTACAAATAAAATGAGCGAATGCGAACCTTTTCCTAAAGGCTCAATATGCATTGAACAAGTTCAAAGGAAATATGAGTTGTTTTTACAGTTAGTTAAAATCGCTAATCGCTAGATTTTAACACCTGCAAAAATGAAAAAATGAAGCCTGAGAAGAACGTCAAAAAAGGCGAAGCCGTTTTGGTCTTTACTTGATACAAAGTATATTGGAAACAAGTGCAGATTTTATGATTGAATAGATACAAAAAAAGTCCTATACTTTTAAGCGACGAAACTCAAAAAACACAGGACTAATTTGTATGAAAAATAATAATTCAATTTTGGCACAAAAGCAACATATAACTGAATTGAAAAACAATCAAACCCGTATACAAAGATTATTTTCTTTCAACCAAAAAATACAAAACAATATTTGCGATTGTGGTCGATATATCCAACTAAATACAAAGAGAAATTACGACACAGCAGAAGTTAAAAAGGAGGTTGAGCAAGCCTACACATGCAAATATCGTTATTGTCCATTATGCAATTATTACCGTATTTGTTCTGTGTCGCCTCAAATGGTTAAAGCACTTGAAGACCAACAAAAAAAAGGCAATAAAATACTATTTTTAACTTTAACCGTTCCTAATTGCGATTACTCAGAAACTAGAAAAACTATCTCGAATATGAATAGAGCATATAAGAGACTGACTGAACAGAATTTATTTAAAAATATTGAAGCTTGGATACGAACTACAGAAGTGACATTTAACACTAAAGGCGAAGCCCACCCACATTTTCACATTGCTCTATCAGTTAATGAAAACTACTTCAAAAAAGGTAATTACAAGACTACTAGAGAGTGGTCTCAAATATGGTCAAAGGCTTACAAAAGTGATAATCAATTAATCGTAGATATCCGCAAAGCATACAAGAGTAAAAAGCATTCCAAAAGAGATTTAGACATTCATTCAACTGTTAAAGAGTTGGCTAAATACTGTATAAAATCAACCGACCTACAGAGAATCAAAAACCCTGAAAATATGGAAATTATTTTTAATCAGATTAAGGGTCTAAGGTTTATAGCCACATCTCAAAACATCAAATTATCAGAAGATAAAAAAGAAGAATTAAACCATAATGAATGGGAATTGATTGAATCAATTATTTTGAAATATTACCCAGATATGAAGCGGTATTTACACCACAAAACGGTATCAAAAAATGAAACAGTTTGATATATTTGGTGGTTATTCATCTTCAAAAACGACATCAATTAAAATTACAAAATACTCAAGACAGGGTAGACCAAAAACGATAACACCAGAGATTGTTTTTGAAACTAAGAAGCTGTTAAGTTCCAAAAAGAAAATTTTAAATAATGAGATTATGCAAAAACTCAATCTAACAAAATCAACTTTTTACAGAATTAAAAAAGGTGATTATGATGATTTGTTTAAGAAGTTTTTACAGTCAAATATTCAAAATTTTTCACTTACTCAAGAAG